>NZ_AP025731.1 GCF_023734135.1 Sphaerotilus microaerophilus
AGGAAAACACCACGTACAAGGGCTGGGCCGATGCCGCACGCGGGCGGCAGCGGGCCGACTGGCTGATCGGCATGAACCTAAGTCGCGCCTACACCCTGCGGGCGCAGCGCGGCGGTTCGCGCGCCCTGCTGACCGTGGGCCGCGTGCAGACCCCGACGCTCGCGCTTGTTGTCGGCCGCGACCGCGAGATCGAGGCGTTCAAGCCGGTGCCGTACCACACCATCAAGGCCGTGGTCGAGCACGCCGGCGGCAGCTTCGCCGCCGCCTGGAAAGCGAAGGAAGATCAAGCCGGCCTGGACAGCGAAGGCCGCCTTGTTGATACCGCCGTCGCGGATGCCCTGGTGGCCGCCGTCAAGGGCCAGCCGGGCACCATCGCCACCTACAAGCAGGAAGCCAAGAAGAAGAACCAGCCGCTGGCCTTCGCGCTGTCCGACATTACCGCGCTGGCGTCCGCGCGCTACGGGTACAGCGCCGAGGACGTGCTGAACACCTGCCAGGCGCTCTACGAGACGCACAAGCTGACCAGCTACCCGCGCACCGACTGCGCCTACCTGCCGGAGTCGCAGCACGCCGACGCGCCGCGCGTCCTGGAGGCCGTCAAGCACGTGAACCCCGAGCTGGCCGGCCTGGTCGATGCTGCCGACCCGCGCATCAAGTCCAAGACGTGGGACGACTCGAAGATCACCGCCCACCACGGCATCGTGCCGACCATGCAGAAAGGCAGCAAGGCCGGCTTGAGCGAGCGCGAGCGCAACATCTACGAGCTGATCGTCCGCGCCTACCTGGCGCAGTTCTACCCGCTGCACGAGTACATGCAAACCACGGTCGGCGTGGAGATCGCCGGCGAGAACTTCGCCGCGTCCGGCAAGGTGGTCACGCGCAACGGCTGGCGTGACGTGTTCGAGCAGGCCGACGAAGAGGACGCCAAGGAAGGCGACGACGAGAACGGCGCGCAGACCCTGCCACCGATGAAGCAAGGCGACGGTGTGACCTGCACCGAGGCCACCCGACGCGATGCGAAAACCAAGCCGCCGGCGCGCTTCACCGAGGGCACGCTGATTCGCGCGATGGAGAACATCCACAAGTTCGTGAGCGACCCGGAGCACAAGAAGATGCTGCGCGAAGGCGATGGCATCGGCACGTCCGCCACGCGCGCATCCATCATTTCCGAGCTGAAACGCCGCGAGTTCCTGGAAACCAAGGGCAAGCAGATCGTCAGCACGACGCTGGGCCGCAGCGTCATCGACGCGCTGCCCGAGGTGGTGCGAAGCCCGGTGCTGACCGCCCTTTACGAACGCATGTTGAAGGGCGTCGAGCTGGGCACGGCGGCCCTGGACGCCTTCATTACGAAGCAAGAGGCGTTCATCCGCGACCAGGTGGCGAAGGCCAACAGCGGAGCCGTGAGCATCGCCGGCGGCAAGGAAGCCACGCCGGTTTCGTCCCTGCACAAGTGCATGGCTTGCGGCAATGGCTTGTCGCGCAGGCCGGCCAAGCGCAAGGGGCAATTCTGGTGGGGATGCAGCAACTTCCCCACGTGCAAGCAGACCTATCCCGACCTGAAAGGCCGGCCCGACTACAGCAAGGGCCGCAATGGCCCAGCCGAGTAACCACCAAGACGAAGGAGCATGACCATGAACCAGCAAAACACCACCCAGGCCGATGACGTGCTGCCCGAGCTGCCCGCCATTGACGACAACGCGGCCGCCGCCGGCGCGCTGCGCGAGAAGCTGGCCGACGCGGCGACGCCCGGCTACCAGGCCGAGTTCGACCCCGAGGAAGCCGAGCGCGCCGGCGCGTTCGTGGAGGACGCATTGAGCGAGCAGGACGCCGCAGAGAGCGGCGACGACCTGGCGGCCCTGGCCTCGCAGGGCGACGACCAGGCCCCGGCCTTCATCACCGAAGGCGGCCCGAGCGACGACCTTCCGCCCTTCGTCAATACGACCAACATCCGCGAGCTGTACGACTGGAAGCCGGGCGAATCGCTGGACGAGGCCATCGCGCGCAAGAAGGCGCAGGAGGGCTAACCCATGCCGATCAACCAGGCCGAGGCGCAAGCCGTCACCCTGGCGTTCGTCCGAGACTATCCCGGCGCGCTGGAGCTGGCCTATCGGTTCCGCGACAACACCGGCGAGCTGTACGGCCACCGGGCAGCAGAAGTCCCGGCAGACCTCAAGGGCGGCTATGTCCCGAAGGAGACGATCCACAACGGCCGGGCCTACCGTGGCCGCGTGGACGTGCCCCTGGCGAACATGGACGACGCCGCCGACCTGGTGCTGACGCTGCGGCATGAAGTGCTGGGCCACTACGGGGCCAACACCTTCAAGCCGGCCGAGAAACGCGCCCTGCTGGACGGCCTGATCGCCGCCCGCGAGGAACCGAGCCTGAAACCACGCTGGGAGGACATCAACCGCCGCTATGCCGGCGCTTCGATGGACGTGCGCGCGGAAGAGGTTTGGGCGCTGCATTGCGAAAGCATCGCGCCCGGCCAGCACGCGGGCCAGGCCCAGGTGCTGGAGCGCGGCCAGCAGTCATTCATGGAAACCTGCATCGCCCGCGTGCGGCCCATGCAAGTCGCCGACCTGCACAACATCGTGTGCATGGTCGCGGATGGCCTTCACGACCGTTCCAGGACGCAGCAGACCTTTCCGCAGATCAACGAACTATTCCGAAGGGATGAAGCAATGGAACCCAAGAAGCCATTTCATGAAGTCGTTGCCGAAAAACTGATCGAGCAGCTCAAGGCAGGCACCGCGCCGTGGCAACGGCCGTGGGAGCCTGGCGAGCCGAACGCCTACCTGCCGATGAACCCGACCACCGGCAAGCGGTACAAGGGCATCAACGCCATTCACTTGATGGCCCAGGGCCGCAGCGATGGCCGTTGGATGACCTACAAGCAGGCCGCCGCCGTGGGCGCGCAGGTTCGCAAGGGCGAGAAGGGAACGCCTGTCCAATACTGGAAGTTCAGCGAGGAACAGAACAAGGTCGATGAGAGCGGCCGGCCCGTTCTCAACGCGAAGGGCGAGCCGGTCAAGGAAACCGTGCAGCTCGAACGCCCGCGCGTGTTCTTCGCCACGGTGTTCAACGCCGAGCAGATCGACGGCCTGCCGCCGATCCAGAAGAAGGAACAGACCTGGAGCGCCGTCGAGCGCGCCGAGCACATCCTGAAAGCGTCCGGTGCGTCGATCACGCACGCGCCTGGTGATCGCGCGTTCTACCGGCCCGCGACCGACAGCATCCACCTTCCCGACCGGGGCCAGTTCCCCACCGCCGACAACTACTACGCGACCGCCCTGCATGAGCTGGGCCACTGGACGGGCCACCCGTCCCGCCTTGACCGCGACCTGGCCCATCCCTTCGGTTCCGAGGGGTACGCCAAGGAAGAGCTGCGCGCCGAGATCGCTTCCATGATCGTCGGCGACGAGCTGGGCATCGGCCACGATCCGGGCCAGCACGCCGCCTATGTCGGTTCCTGGATCAAGGCCCTGCAAGACGAGCCGCTGGAAGTGTTCCGCGCCGCTGCCGACGCCGAGAAGATTCACGACTACGTGCTGGCCTTCGAGCAGAAGCAGGTTCAGGAACAAGAGCAGGCCCAGGTGCAGCAGCCCGAGCAGCACTACTCCGATTTGACGCTCCAGGCCCTGGTCGAAAAACACGGCTGGGAGGTTGCCTACAGCGGCTTGCAAGAGCCTGGCCGTGTGGATTCCGTCCATCGCACCTTTGAAGGTGTCGGGCCGCTGGGCACCATGACCACCCCGAACGGCGAGCGGCGCTTGTCGGCCGGCTACCACGACGACGCCGAGCGCCGGCGCTACGTCACGTTGAAGCTGGGCGACCAGGTGATCGGCGATGCCGATGGCCGCGACCAGAAGCCGGAAGAGATCGCCCGCCAGATCAACGCCAAGGCCGAGCAGTACGCCGACGAGCGGCGCGTCAAGAACGGCCTGGAGCCGATCTACAGCATCGCCTCGCAGCAGGCCGAGGCCCAGCAGCTCAATGATGAGCTGCGCGAGCACGGCCAGGAGATCGTTTCTCACCTGGACGCGCAATCGCGGTGGGCGGATGGCGAGCGCATCTTTGCCTTCCACGAACAAGACGAACAACCGCACCAGGTCAGAAGCCTGGCCGAGCTGGAGAGCTACGCGCCCGATCAACTGCTGGCCCTGCCGGCGCTGGCCCAGGAGCAAGAGGCAAAGCCCTTGTCCGTGGCCGAACGCACGGCCGAGCAGCACGAGGCCATGAAGGCTGCCGACGATGCTTTCCAGCGCGAGCTGGTGCGCGCCTATGGCGAGAACAACGCCGGCGATGCCCGCTACAAGACCCAGCACGACGATGAGGCCGTGCAGAAGGCCGGCGATGCCTTCGTGGCCGCGTCGAACGCCTGGCGTGAGGCCGTGCGCGATGCCCGTCAAACCGTTGCGAGTCAGGAGGCCACGATGCAAGTACCCCAGCAGACCGACCAGGCCGAAGCCTGGATGTTGAAGCACGTCGAGCTGGGCACGGTGGGCCGTGCGCTCGAAGGCGCGACCCTGGAGCAGATCGACCGCGCCCTGGACGTGCTGGATCGCATGCAGCCGATGAACACGCAAAACGAGTTCTGGACGCGGCACGAGCTGCCCTACGACCTGGAGCCGCTGGAAGCGAAGATCAACGACGCAATAGATCACCTGGTCGAAGAGCGCCGGCCGGATGCCGTAGTCGCTGCAACGCGGCTTGACCTGGCAACCGGCAACACCAATTCACGCGAGCGCGACCGCCAAGCCTTCCACCTGGCGGCCGACGATGCGCTGGGCTTCCCCCTGCCCCACGACTGGACGGGTGAAGTGCGGGTTGTCGGCGTGGTCGAGCGTGACGGCGAGACGCGGGCCGCCGACCTGGCCACGGAGACGCCGGAGGCGTACCACCTGTACGCCCGGAAGGGCGAAGCGCAGTTCGGCGAGGATGCCTTTGCCTACCTCACCGCCACCCGCACGCTGGGCGAGGCCGACGAGCTGGCCGACCGCCTGGCGCTGATCGACGCCAATTCGCAGACGGACGAGTACGAGAAGGCGACCCGGCTTGCCCGCGTGCAAGAGGATCGCGTCCGCCGCGACCCGAACAGCACCGACGAGGACATTTCAGCGGCTAAAGAAGCCCGGAAGGCGCTGGAGGCCAAAGCGTTCGTCGCGGCCGAGGAAGCCAAGAACTCCCAGCGGGTCGATGACGAGCGCGGCGACTCCGTGGAGCACCAGGCACCGCAGGAACAGCGCGTGGCTGCGGCCGACCAGCAGCCGGCCCAGGCCAGCCAGGCAACCGAACGGCAGTACATCAGCGTGCCGTTCAAAGAGAAGGACGAGGCCAAGCAGCTCGGAGCGCGCTGGGATCGCAAGGAACAGTCCTGGTACGTGCCGGCGGGAGTGGATGCGGCCCCCTTCGCCAAATGGTCGCAGGGAGCCGCTACGCCGGCCGTAGAGGCCAAGCCGACCCAGCAGGCACCCGAGGCCCAGGACGGCGGCCAGAAGGCCGCACAGGCCGTCCAGCAGGCCCGGCAGTACCTTGCCGTGCCCTACGAGCAGCGCAACGCCGCCAAGGCCGCCGGCGCGCTTTGGGACAAGGCCGCGAAGTCCTGGTATGCCGGCCCTCGCGCCGACATGGCGAAGCTGGAACAGTGGAAGCCCGAGAACGTGCAGGCCCAGCAGGGGCCAGCGATGACGCCAAGGGAAGAGTTCGCCGAGGCCATGCGCAGCGCCGGCCTGTTCACCGGCAGCAACGCCCAGGGCGATCACCCGATCATGGACGGCAAGCGGCATCGCGTGCCGGTCGAGGGCGGCAAGAAGGGCACGCTCGATGGCTTCTATGTCGGCCACCTGGACGGCCACCCGGCCGGCCGGATCATCAACAACAAGACCGGCACGGACATTACCTGGAAGAGCAAGGGCTACGCCTTGAGCGACCAGGAGAAGGCCAAGCTCCAGGCCGAGGCGGCCGAGAAGCTGGCCCAGCGTGCCGCCGAGCAAGACAAGCTCCAGGAAGCCACCGCGCAGCGCGTCGGCCGCCAGATGCCCGACCTGGTGCCGGTCGAGCAGCCGACGCCCTACCTGCAAGCCAAGGGCATCGAGGCCCACGCCGGCGTGTTCACCGACCGCGAGGGCCAGAAAACCTACATCCCCGCCTTCGACGTGGACGGCAAGCAGTGGACGATGCAGTACATCCAGGAGGACGGCACCAAGCGGTTCGCCAAGGACAGCAAGAAGGAAGGATGCTTCCACCCGGTCGGCGGCATGGATGCGCTGGCCGCAGCGCCGGCGCTGGTGATCGCCGAGGGCTATGCCACGGCCGCGAGCCTGGCCGAAGGGCTGGGGCATGCCACCGTGGCCGCGTTCGACTCGGGCAACCTGCCGCACGTGGCCCGCGCCCTGCGCGAGAAGTTCCCCGACAAGCCCATCGTGATCGCCGGCGACGACGACAAGGCCCAGGAGATCGAGCGCGGCCACAACCCCGGCCGCGCCAAGGCCGAGGAAGCCGCGAAGGCCGTAGGCGGCAAGGCCATCTTCCCGATCTTCGCGCCGGGCGAGCAGCAGGCGAACCCCAAGGGCTTCACCGACTTCAACGACCTGGCGAACAAGAGCGAGCTGGGCCGCGACGGCCTCAAGCGCCAGGTCGGCGCAGCCGTGGGCCAGGTGCTGATCGAGGAAGGCCGCCGACAGCAGCAGGAGCAGCGCCAGGAGCGTGCGGAGAAGCAACAGCAGCAGCCGGAACGCCCGCGCCGCGCGGCACGCATCGGCTAAAGTCCCGGAGGGCTGCAACCACACGCGCGGTTTCCTCCCTCCCTGGCCGCCGGCAGTCATCGCCGCCTCGCACCCCGAGGCGGCTTTTTTTTGCTCGAGCATCGCCGCATCCGACGATGCCACCAGGCCCGCGCACGTCGAGCTGCAGCATCGCCATTTCCGGCGATGCACGCCGGCGCGGTCGACCATCGCCAGTTCCGACGATGGCGGCCGCCCTGCCCGCCTGGATCTCGCATCGCCATTTCGGGGTCTCCTCGTTTTCAGTGCAATAAGTGACGGTACGCAAAGCTAGCACTGGCGCGGGGGTGGTCTGGGTAGACCGTTGATTTCATTGACTTTCCTGTTCGCTTTGTAAACGGGTATGGTGGCCTCCCACTTTTGAGGTTCACGATGCAGGGTTGGCACACAACGTTTTTGGGGATGCGTGGGCTCCCCCGCGATATCAGCGACTTCGAGATGAAGGCATTTTTCACCTTCGATGGTGCCGAGCGCGACGCAATCAATGCACGCCGAGGTGATTCCCACAAGCTTGGTCTGGCGCTCCATATTGGTTTCCTGCGCATGAGTGGGCGTTTGCTCGGTGCCTTTCGGGTAATTCCAGTAGCCTTGTGGCGCCACCTTGGCAACGAGCTTGGCATTGCAGCACCAGAAGTCGCCTCGCTGAGAGCCATGTATGAACGCGGGCGCACGCTATTCGATCACCAACAAGTAGCCTGCACGGTCCTTGGATTCCAGTGGATGAGCGAGCACCAGCGCCGCTCACTGGTACGTGAACTGCGCGACGAAGTGGCGCGCTGCGCCGACCGCGATCAGCTACTCGTGCGGGCGCGTCAATGGCTGTACAAGAACAAGCTGGTGATCGTGCACGAGCGGGCAATTCGGACACTGATTGCGGCGGCACTTGCCCAGCTTGAAGTTGAAACAGGCACCGCCATCGCCGCCAGCGTTGATCCAGCAACACTTGATCGCTGGCGAGCCTCAGTTTCAGAGCTGCGCCCAGATGGACAAACCCAGCAGAGTTGGCTATGGGCTGCACCGGCGAAACACTCAACCCGCCAAATCAGCGAGGTACTGGAGCGCATCGACCTGCTTTACACGCTGGACGTTCATAAGCACCTGGCAGACATCCCCGATCTCATCTTGCGCCGCTACGCGCGCCGACTTGTCTCCAGGCCGCCCTCAGCCGGAGCCAAGATCAAAGAGCCAGCGCGCACCGTGGAGGTCGCATGCTTTCTTCGGTATTGCCTGTTCACCACCACAGACCAGTTGATCCTTATGGTGCAGCGCCGGATCGCCGATCTGTGGCGTCAGGCTGCCGCCGATGTCCCCGCTACCGTCAATTGGGCCGCAATGTACAAAACGCTGCTCGGCGAACTTGTTGCCTTGAGCGCGCAAGGTGCGGTGCCAGATGCTGAGTTGCGTGCCCGTCTTGAAGCCTTGATCACCGAAACCCAGAAACGCAAACCACCGAGCAGGGCCTCCCTGGTCCGCGAGGGATTGATTGATGGAATTCGCCCCGTGCGGTCGTTGCTCGTCGCCATTGCAAAGCTGCCCTGGCAGGCCACCGGCGAGCATCCTGCCATCGAGTACCTTGCCAAGCTGCAAGCTTTATATCTCAAAGGATCCAGAAAGCTGCCAGTTGAAGTGGTGGCACCAAGTCTGGGAATGATCTGGCAGGTTTCGATCTCCAGCCCAGACCGGGAACGGGCGTTTCAGGCGTTGGAGGTGGCCACCCTGTTTGCCCTGCGCCGCGCGGTGCGCAATGGCTCGGTCTGGATTGAGCACAGCCTGAGCTTTCGGGGTCGTGCGCGCTTGTTCTTCACGGACGAGCGTTGGCAGGCAGAGTCCAAGAAACACTATGCCCGTCTATCGTTACCCAGCAAGGCTGCCACTTTCTTGAAGCCTTTGCTGGCCAGAGTAACTGCCGGTGTCGATGCGGTGGCCGCTGCAGCCCGCAGTGGCGTACTGCGCGTGGATGATGAACTCCATTTGTCGCCATTGCCCGCAGAGGACGAAGACCCAGAAGTGACCAAGCTGCGCGCGGCTTTGGATCACCGCATCGGTGAGGTTCAATTGCCGGAAGTGATTCTGGCCGTTGACGCCCAGGTGCGCTTTAGCTGGATCATGCTCGGACGTGAGCCGCGCTCTACCGACGAGCTGCTGATGGTCTATGCCGGCATCATGGCCCACGGCACCAGTCTGACTGCGGTCGAATGCGCGCGCATGATTCCGCAATTGTCTGCCACCAGCATTCGCCAGGCCATGCGCTGGGCGCGGGACGAACGGCGTCTGAGCCAGGCCTGCCAGGCTGTGCTGGAATTCATGCAGCGACACCCGATTGCCGCCACCTGGGGGCGGTCCGATTTGGCATCTTCTGACATGATGACCATGGAGACCACCAAACGGGTGTGGCAAGCCCGGCTTGATCCTCGGCGCAACACACCTTCCATTGGAATCTACTCCCATGTAAAAGACCGGTGGGGCATCTTCCATGCGCAGCCCTTTGTGCTCAATGAGCGCCAGGCGGGCGTGGCCATTGAAGGTGTCATCCGCCAAGAAAAGCTGGAGACCAGCCAGCTTGCTGTGGATACCCATGGCTACACCGACTTTGCCATGTCACATGCCCGTTTGCTTGGTTTTGATCTTTGCCCGCGGTTGAAGGAACTCAAACAGCGCCACCTCTTTGTGCCACGCGGCACCAAAGTGCCCGCAGAAATCGCTGCGGTGTGCGAAGCCAATGTCGACGTCGCTTTGATCGAAAAGCATTGGGATAGTCTGGTGCACCTGGCAGCCTCGGTCATGAGCGGACATGCCAGTGCGGTGGCAGCTCTTGCGCGGTTCGGTTCTGCCGCCCAGGGCGATCCAATCTATGAGGCTGGCGTGCAATTGGGGCGGTTGCTGCGTACGGCGTTTTTGGCTGACTACTTTGTCAAGGACGCTTTCAGGAACGAGTTGCGCCGGGTGCTCAATCGGGGCGAGGCTGTTAACGCCCTCAAGCGCGCCATTTATACCGGCCGGATCAGCCCGGCGCAGGCCAAACGTGTCGATGAAATGCAGGCTGTGGCCGATGCGTTGAGCCTGATGGCCAACATCGTGATGGCGTGGAATACCTCACAGATGCAGGCGGTCCTGGATCGCTGGTCGAACCGCCGCCAGGTCATTCCACCGGAACTGATCGGGAAGATTGCGCCCACCAGGCTGGAGAGCATCAACTTGCGGGGTGTGTTTCGCTTCCCGGTTGACCGCTATGCTGACCAAATCCTGCCTTCGCGGCCAAATGCATCGATAACTGGCACCAATGGATGAAACCGACCACGGTTTGACGCCACGAATCGCAGATTTGAAAGTGAACAGGAAAGTCAATGAAATCAACGATCTACCAACACCACCTCCGCGCCAGTGCTAGCTTTTCGTACCGTCACTTATTGCACTGAAAACGAGGAGACCCCGTTCCTTGATCGTGTTGTGTTCCAGCTTCTGTTCGGTCATTCCGTGTATCCCATGTATGTGATTTGCGTGCTGCCCTGACCGCACGCATTCTACACAGGTTCATACGATATACCGAAGTCTTTTGACGAGCAAGCAAACGGAATGACGGATTTAGTGTTTTCAATCGTGTCCCGAGCTGATCGCAATAGAAACAACGCGGCGCATGCTCCGTGCGCCTCGCACCGAACCTATGGCTTGCGTTGTGGGTGTTCCGGGGGTTGAGCCACCCCGGCGGGCTTTAGCGGCTAAAAAGTGCTGGCTTCTGCTGGCTCAGTTCCTTGCCGCGTCCCTTCCCTGCTTTCTTTCTTGGCGTCCTACCCCCGGAGCTTCTTGCGGGCGGCCTCGCCCCACTTCTTGACGATGAATGCCTGATGCGACGGTAGCACCGCCGCCACTCGCTCGAAACCGGCAGGAAGGCTCTGCGGAGCCTTGCCGCCGGCCAGGGCATCGAGCGTGTCCTTGTCCAAGTCGGTTGATTCAAGCAGAAGGGGCAACGGCGCATCAAGGGCCTTGGCAATGTCCTGCATGACCTTGAGGGACGGATTGGCCTTGCCCGTAGTGAGATCGGACAGGAAGGAGATCGAAACCCCCGACCTGTCCGATAGCTCCTTTTTCGTCATGTGGCGCTCATCAAGCAGCCGCAGCACGTTCGTGAAGAAGATGTAGTTATACAAAGGCGTCGCCTTGCGCATGGGCGGCTCGAAATTTTAGCCGCTAAAGTTCTTGACCTCGGAATTAGGTTTAGCTAAACTCTAGGCTTCATCACAGCCTGGAGAGCTACGCATGAGCCATAACCAATTCCAGTTTATCGGCAATCTTACCCGTGATACTGATGTTCGCCATAGCGAAAACAGCGCCCGCGCCGTATTCGACCTGGCCGTGAACCGCGTGTGGCGCGACCGCGCCGGCGAGAAGAAAGAGCAAACCGACTTCTTCCGCATCAAGTCGTTTGCCGGCCTGGCAGAGAACGCGGGCAAGTACCTTGGCAAAGGCTCCAAGGTGTTCGTCCAGGGCCGCATCGAGCCGACGAAGTTCGAGAAGGACGGCCAGACCGAGTACGGCTTTGACTTCATCGCCGACGTGATCGAGTACCTGGATACCAAGGAACCAGGCGGCAAATGAGAAACGCGCCCGGCCACAGGCCGGGCGTTATGCTAGGAGGACGAAGATATGCCGGACAGTTTCGACGAGCAGGGCTACCGCCGCAAGCTCATCGACGGCGGGTTGAGTGAGGCCGACGCGACGGCGCTTGCCCGCCGCTACGCGGCCGAGCGCAACGCGCAGGCCGGCACCGCCGGCGGGGCTTTCCGCCCCGCCGGTTCCCTCTTCGAGCTGCCGGACGGGCCGGCAGCGCCGGAGCCACCGCCACCGCCGCCCAGCGCGGCCGTGGCGCGCTCCGAGCGGATGGCGGCCGAGTCGGCCGAGCTGGCGCGGACTATGGGCCTTCCGCCCGAGCCGCGAACCGTGGTCAACACCTTGGCCGAGAAAGTCAGCGGCGTGACCGCCGAACGGAGAACGCAACAGATGGCGACCAAGAAAACGACCGAGAAGCCGGCCAGTGCCACCGGCGAGCTGGCCGAGCAGGTCAGCCAGGCCAAGCAGGCCGCCTTGCTCAAGCACACGAAGCAGCAGATCAAGGACATGCAGCTTTCCTTGTTCGACCTCGCGCCGTGGCCCGACCACATGCGGGCCATGCCCAACGACTTCGGCCGGTCGGCGATCTTCACGACCAGGAACAAGAAGGTGCCCCGCGCCGCCTTGCAGCGCGAGGCGATCTACCACATCAGCAAGGACGTGGAGATCACCTTTACCGGCATCGAGCTACGCGCCGACAGCGACGAGCTGGTGTTTGCCCAGGTGCTCGAATACGCGAAGCGCACGCCGCTGGGCGAGCCGGTCACGTTCACGTTCTACGAGATTTGCCAGGACTTGGGCTGGTCGATCAATGGCCGCTACTACAAGCAGGCCGAGGACTGCCTTTCGCGGCTGCAAGCGTCCGCGATGCAGTTCTCTTCCCAGCGGCTGGGCCGCCTGGAATCCGTGTCGCTGATCCGGCGCTTCCGCATCCTGGATCGCGGCAAGCGCACGTCGCGCTGCCAGGTCGAGATCGACACCGAAATGGTGGTGCTGTTCGCCGGCGACCACTACACGAAATTCGTGTGGGAGAAGTACCGCAAGCTGTCGCCCACCGCGCGGCGGATGTTCGACTACTTTGCCACGCACAAGGAGCCGTACCCGCTCAAGCTGGAGACGTTCCGGCTCATGTGCGGTTCGGATTCCACCCGCGTGAAGAAGTGGCGCGAGCAGGTCAGCGAGGCATGCGACGAGCTGCGCGAAAACGGCCTGGTGGACAGCGCCTGGATCAATGACGACCTGGTGCATTGCAAGCGATGACCGCCGCCCTGCCCCTGGAGAGCCGCCCGAGATCGAGGCGGCTTTTTTTCTCGAGCATCGCCGCTTCTGACGAGGGAGTTCCGGCCACCTGGTCGCGCGCACGTCGAGCTGCAGCATCGTCATTTCCGGCGAGGCTGGCCACGTCCAGGCCACGGTCGACCATCGCCACCTTTGACGATGAACCGAGGGCCCCATCGCCAGTTCCGACGATGACGGCCGACGCCGGCGCTGGATCTCGCATCGCCGCTTCTGACGATGAGATCCACCCTTTGACACTTGAGGGGCCGAGCTGCGGGGGATTCTCCCGGCCGGCGGCCGCGAGAACCGGCTATGTCGTGCTGCGCATCGAGCCAGGCGGCAGAGCCGCCCGTCTCGCCCCTGGCGGGCTTCCAGCGCCTTCCCGACGCTCACCGGGCCGGTGGCCCTCGCCGCTGGGCTTTGCGGCCCTGACGGGCCTTCCTGGCCCGTTTCCGGGGCCTTCCCTGCCCTGCCCCACCGGCGCGGCCGTTGTGGACAGTTTCGGGACAAGTCGGCCGAGGCCGGCCGGCGCAGCCCTGACGTTGACACTTGAGGGGCAGCGGGGCCGGCGCGATGTTGACACTTGGGGGGCAGCGGCCGATTTCGGCCTGGTCGAGCCGTCCAGGCGGCCGCCGAGGCGGCCTAAGTGCCTGATCGGCATGGAGTTATCCACCGAAGTTGTGGATAACCCTGTTAGGAACCCTGCCCCGGTATTGACACTTGAGGGGCGGCCCTACTGACACTTGAGGGGCGCGGTTCTTGACACTTGAGGGGCAGCGTATTGACACATGGGGGGCTTATCCATTGACACTTGAGGGGCGGCCTCTTCGCACTTTTCCTTGGCGTGACAACGGTTTACGCGCGTTTTTCGGTCATGCTAACCAGGTTTTTAACCGTCTTTATAACCTTTTTATATAACCAGGTAGTTTTAACCAGAGGCTGGCGAAAAAAACGGCAACACGGCCCAAGCTGCCGCGCAGCATGACCGGCCGCCGAAGGGGGGAAACCCCCCTTCTCGATCCCACCCGGCCGCAAGCGGCCTCCCATCCCCCCAGGGGCTACGCCCCTCGGCCGCCTTGCGGCCTCACCCCACAATGGAGCGCCTTCGGCGCTACGGCTTAGGAGAGCCAGGCGCAAGCGCCTGGCGGAAGGCAGTAAGTTCGAGAGCTTGCGAGGGGGCAAAGCCCCCTCACACTCCCCAACCAGGTCGCCGCGGTTCGACCGGCCGCGCGATCCTCAAGCATCGCAGCAGCTCCACCGCCGCAGGTTTTACGCCAAGGAAGGGGGTCGGCCAGCTCGGCCGGTGGCGCGGAAAGCGCCCCTCAAGTGTCAATGAAACGTGAGACGCGGGGCCAGGCCCGCGCCGATCACAAGCCGAGTTCGGAGTGAGAGCCGAGGCGCACCAGGCGCAGCGTGTCGGCGTCGGGCTTCTGGTAGATCAGCACCAGGTCGGGCTTGACGTGGCAATCCCGGTGATCCTTCCAGTCCCCGGTCAGCGCGTGGTCGCGGTGCCGAGGTTCCAGCGGCTGGTCGTCGGCGAGCGCGACCAGGACGGGCACCAGGTCGGCGTCGAGCGTGGCCCGGTGCTGCCCTTTCGCCTCGCGCTTGTAGTCGCGCTTGAACTGGCCGGTGCGCTCAATCTGCCGCATGCAGATCGGCCATCAGATCGTTGACGGTGGCGAAGCGCGGCAGCTTGCCCTTGCGGGCTTCCTTCATCGCCTCGATGGTGGTGGCGTTCGGAATCAGCGGCTCGAAGGGCAGCGCCTTGTCCTGGGCCACCTTCGTGAGCAGCAGCCGCACCGCGTCGGACACGGTAAGGCCCATCGCGGCCAGGACGGCCGCCGCTTCTTCCTTGATCGCGCCGTCGATGCGCGTTTGTACGAGCTGGTTTGCAGCCATGATTGGTTCTCCGGTTGGGTTCGTGAATTACATTGTAATGCACGCCAAGGGAAAGGGCAAGGTTTAGCGGCCAAAAAGTTTAGCTAAAGTGCTTGACGATTAGGACATTTTGCCCTAATATAGCACTTGAAGGCCGGGCATTTCGCCCAGGTCAACTACCGGAGAAAGTCCGATGAACACCCAAGAGCAACCCGTTACCGCTTCCCTGGTCGCCGAGGCCCAGCGCCTCGACTTCCTGCCCGCCTACTTCGGCCCGCGTCTGATGATGCGCGGCGAGGCCCTGGTGTATGCCTGGCTTCGCCGGCTCTGCGAACGCTACAGCGGCGCGTATTGGCACTACTACACCTTGTCGGACGGCGGTTTTTACATGGCCCCCGACCTGGCCGACCGCCTGGAGATCGAGGTGGACGGCAACGGCTTCCGAGGCGAGTTGTCGGCCGACGCCGCCGGCATTGTCGCAACCCTGTTCGCGCTGGGCCAGCTCGCGGCCGAGGCCGCCGACACGGACGCCGGCGATGCCCTGATCGACCGCTATCACTTCCTGCGCGGCTTCGCAGCCAGCCACGCCGAGGCGGCCGCGATCTACCGGGCTATTGACTGATGAGGGGCGGCCCCGGCTTCGGCCGGGGCTTCCAGGAGGCGACCATGACCAGGAACAACGCTCCCCAGGCACCGACGAACAGCTACGCGACGGACGGCAAGTGCCACAACGCCGAGCCGGGCACCTACGGCCACGAATGCGGCAAGCCGGCCGCATGGATCGGCACGAACCACAAGGGGTTCAGCTCGGGATTCTGCGACGACTGCAAGCGCCACGGCTACGAAGCCCGCGACGTGATCGCGTGGCGGCGTGCTGACACTTGAGGGGCCGGCCGATGGCGAAGAAACGCAAGACGCCGGCCCAGCCGGGCCAGGACTGGAACGCGCCGGCGGCCGAGCTGCTGGCCGAGCTGCCCACCGAACGCGACGAGCTGCTGGCCGCCGCCGTGGCGGCCGTGGTGGAGATCGACGCGGCGATCATGCGCGGCGACGGTGCGGCCGCCGAGGCGGCCAGCGACCGATACGAGGCCGTCATCTGGAAGATGAACGGCGGAACGCACGTGGGCAGCATGGCCGACCACGACGCGCCCGGCCAGGTCATCGAGCGCCATTGCGCGGCGGTGCCTGGCGACGTGCCCTTGTGGGGCCAGCGCGGCCAGTTCCTGGTCGCGGATGGCGACATGCGCGCCCTGGTGGAGTACGAGGCCGGCTACGGCGGGCCGCTGGGTGCCCACTTCCAGTTCCACGTCATCGACCTGGACAGGCCGTTTATCTCCGAAACGGGCTACCGCTCGCACTTCGACACGGCGCAGGGCTGCATGACGGTGGACGAGGTTGCGCGCGGCATCCTGGCTGCGCAGCGAGCCGAGAAGAAGCGCCCGGTGATGGTCGAGGCCAGCTACCGCGACCGCCTGGCCGATGCTCCCCTGCCCGCTTGGCTGGCCGGCCTGGAGCCGCCGGCGCGGCGCGAACCGGCGACCGTCCTGGTGCCGCCGGGGTTCGTCCTGGTCGATGTGGTGCTGCCCTCGCATCGGGCCTTCATCGCCAGGCGCTGGGCGGCCGAGGCCGCGACCAGGATCAAGGCGGCCAGGGCCGCCGGGTTGGACGCCAAGGGAAAAATCACCGGCGCAGGCCCGGAGCGAGATCCCGCATCGCCAGAAACGACGATGACCTGCAGCATCGTCAAAGCCGACGATGCCGAGCCGGTCGAGGGCGGGCCTGTATCGCCGGAAACGACGATGCCGGGAGCGAGCGCGGCAACCTGCAGCATCGCCAGGAATGGCGATGGAGGCCCGGCCGACCGGGTGGAGTTCAAGCCCGGCCAGCGGTGCGAGATCGTGAGCGTCCATCACCCGGTTTTCGACCGCTACATCGGCAAGCGCATCATCATCGTGAAGGTGCATCCCGACACCCGCCAGGTGTGGGCGCACGACGACAGGCCGGTAACGTACAAGACCAATCGCGCAGGCCGGCGCGTGGTCGATTCAGACCCGAGCTGCATCCAGTCGATCTACGGCTTCGACCAGTTGCGGCTTATCACTTGACCAGGAGAACGAACGAATGACGAACGACGCCAATATCCGGCTGGAGTGCTTGAAGCCGGCCGAACGCTGGGCACAACCGACCGGCGAGGAAGTCCGCGAGGTGCTGCGCCTGGCCGGGTTCAGCGGCAGCAAGGCCGCGAAGGCGCTGGGGCTGGGCGCGAAGGGCGACCGCACGATCCGCCGCTGGATCGGCGAGGACACCCCGATTCCCTATGCGGCATGGGCGATCCTGTGCGACCTGGCCGGGCTGGGCGTGATCTGGAAAGAGGATTGACGCCAAGGGAAAGGTTTTAGCGGCTAAAGTTTAGCCTTCGGATTCCGGTAAAGCGAAAAAAGTTTAGCTAAAGTGCTTGACAGGCTAGGGCATTTTGCCCTAATATAGCACTTGAAGGCCGGGCACATCGCCCAGGTCAACTACCGGAGAAAGTCCGATGAGCGACAACAAGATCATGCCCTGGATTGACGAGCTGGAGGGCGCGGCAGCGACCGACTTCCCGGCCCGCCGTGACGAGATCGCGGCCATGATGGCCGAGGCGGCCGAGCTGGTGCGCAAAGCCGAGGAACTGCGCGGCAAGGCGTACTTCGCCGGATGCTCCCTGGAGGGGCAGGCCAAGGGCCATTGGTCGATGGAAGCCGTCGAGCAGGCCAAGCGCCGGGCCGGCTGGTAAGAGCACATGGCCCGGTCGGCAACGGCCGGGCCTATCGAGGACGCCAAGAAGGGAGTATTGCGTGAGCCGAGGCAAGATCAAGGGCGGCCCCAGGTGGAGGAACGCCCCGGAGTGATCCGGGGCGCTTGGCCTGGTGCTGGCACACCGTAACCATGCTTCCGAGTGGGAGCACCCAGCATTCAACACGTAAGCGCGTGGAGGGTCAAGCTATGTCCAACATCATCAAGTTCCCCAAGGAGATCGAGCAGCCCGCCGCGCCCGCGCCGGTGGAGCCTGCCGCCGCGCCTGCTGCCCCCAACAAGGCCCCCGGTGCTGGCCTGCTGGCCGGCCTGGTCAAGTTCGTATGGGTGGCGACCGTGTTGGTCTGGCCGATCCTCAAGTGGGTGCTGTCGATTGCCACCTTCTTTCAGTTCGTGCGGATGCTCTACCACTGGAACACGCCTGGCGTGTATGCCGGCTGGTCGTTCCTGGTGTACTTCGCGGTGCTGACCGCGATCACCTACTTCGTTTCGATCTACAAGCCGAAGGGGCTTTGACATGAAAAAACAGACCCTGCCCTACCCGCCGGGATTCGTGGAGCCAACCACGGGCCGCGTGGCCGTCCTGGTGCGCGAGTACGCGGCCAGCGATTTGAACGGCGATGCGCCGGCCTATTGGTACAGCGCGCAATCCGAGGAATGGGGCCTTGACCCCTGGCGGCTCGTTGAAGGCGTCGATCCGCATGTGCATGGCGGTTCGTTCGACGTGTGCTTTGCGAGCGGCGGCACGCGCACCGTGGGGCCGTTGATGACGTTCTTCGTGAGCGCCGACCACGCGCAGCAGCTCGCAGTTTCGCGCGCCGCGTCGCAGATGGGGCGCTACGGAATGCGGGTGGTCGAGGTTCAGCAAGGCCCCGACGACCTCAAGCGCCTAGCCGCGCTGTATTCGGATGACGCCAAGAAGGGGTGATTTTTAGCCGCTAAAAGGCTTGACGCGCCCGGCGAGTTTAGCTAAACTTCTGCACATGGTCGGCGGCTGGCACCGCCTTTTGTTCAACAACCGGGTGTGGAGTTTATATGGGTGTTCTCCATGAAGAAACGGCTAACCGAAGCCCAATTCCAGGCGGCGATCAAGGGCCTGGAGATCGGGCAACAGACCATCGACATAGCGCGCGGCGTGCTGGTCGATGGAAGGCCCCAGGCCGAGTTTGTGGCCTCGCTGGGGCTGACCAAGGGGGCGGTATCGCAAGCGGTCAGTCGCGTGTGGGCAGCGGCGGGGGAAGTGCTCCCGCAGGGCTTCGCGCGGGTGACGGCGGTACTGCCGGAGCATCAAGCGTTCATCGTCAAGCGTTGGGAAGCCGACGCCAAGGGAAAGAGGAAACAGGAACCCAACTCATGAAAACACTGGTCACGGCAATTCAGAAAGGCGGACAGGGCAAGACCTTCGCAACCTGCCACCTGGCGTTCGACTTCCAGGAGCGCGGCCTTCGGGTTGCAGTGATCGACCTGGACACCCAGGGCAATGCAAGCTGGACGCTGGCCGGCCACGACTCGGGCTATCCCGCCAGTCGCATGTTCACCGCCGGCGGCGACGAGCTGCGCGCCTGGTTCGCTGGCCGGGAGGATGACGGCCTGGCGCTGATCGCGGCCGATGCCAGCCTGGCCAACCTGGACAAGATGGACTTGGCCCAGGCCGCCGGCGCGCTGCGGGCCAGCATCGCGGCGCTAGGCGAGTTCTTCGACGTGTGCCTGATCGACACCGCCCCTTCCCTTGGCGTTGCCATGACGGCGGCCGTGCTGGCCGCCGACTACATGCTTTCGCCGGTCGAAATGGAGGCGTACAGCTTGCAAGGCATGAAGAAGATGGTTGCCGTCATCGGCAACCTGCGCAAGCAAAACCCGAAGCTGCGCTTTCTCGGCATGGTGCCGAACAAGGTGGACGCGCGGAAGCCGCGCCACGTCAGCAACCTGGCGACCTTGCAGCAGGCATATCCGCAACTGATCTTGCCGTTCAGTGTCGGCGCGCGAGACAGTATCGCGGAGGCGCTGGGCGAGCAGATGCCAGTGTGGAAGATCAAGAAAACCGCTGCGCGCAAGGCCACCCAGGAAGTGCGCGCCCTGGCGGATTACGTGTTCACGAAGATGGAGATCGCGCAATGACCAGCGCCGTAAAGACCAACGCCAAGAAGAAGGCCCCGCAAGCGGCCGCAGAGAAGCCCAAGGGCGGCGGGCTGGGCCTGGATGGCCTCGGCGACCTGTCGAGCTTGCTGGACGAGCCACAGGCCGCGAATGCGGCCCCTGGCGGCCCGCAGGAGCTGCCGCTTGACCTCATCGACGAAGACCCGCACCAGCCGCGCACGGCGGACAACCCCGGCTTCTCGCCGGAGTCCATCGCCGAGATCGGCGAGACGATCAAGCTGCGCGGCGTGAAGTCGCCCATCAGCGTGCGCGAGAACCCGGACGCGCCGGGCCGCTACCTCATCAACCACGGTGCGCGGCGCTACCGTGGCTCGAAATGGGCCGACAAGACCACCATCCCGGCTTTCATCGACAACGACTACAACGAGGCCGACCAGGTAATCGAGAACCTGCAACGCAACGAACTGACGGCCCGCGAGATCGCGGACTTCATCGGCCGCGAGCTGGCGAAGGGCAAGAAGAAGTCGGAGATCGCCAAGGAGATCGGCAAGTCGCCGGCGTTCGTCACACAGCACGTCACGCTGCTGGACTTGCCCGAACCGATTGCCGAGGCGTTCAACACTGGCCGCGCCAAGGATGTGACCGTCATCAACGAGTTGGTGACGGCGTTCAAGAAGAACCCCGAGGAAGTGGGTGCGTGGCTGGCCGACGACAGCCAGGAGCTGACGCGCGGATCGGTCAAGCTGCTGCGCGAGTACCTGGAGGACAAGCGCCACCAGGAAGGCGACCGCGACCCCAACACCGTCGATGCGTTCAGCGGCAAGACGGATGGCGAGGCCGAGGGCGACGGGCAAGGCCCGGAGGATGACGCCAAGAAGAAGGAGCCGAAGGAACCCGACCCGGACAAGCTCAAGAAAGCGATCATCCAGGTCACGCACGACGACCGCCCGGCCCGCCTGATCCTCAACCGCCGGCCGCCGGCCGAGGGCTGGGCCTGGCTCAAGTACGAGGATGACGGCCAGGAGTTCGAGGCCGACCTTGGCAAAGTGCAGCTTGTCGCGCTGCTGGAGGGCTAGACCCCCCCTGCACCAGACCCCGCCGCCCCCGCACCCCTGCGCCCCGCCATCGAGCGGGGCTTTTTTTTGCCTGCGCGCCCAGCGCCGGGCTGGCCCGTTTTAGCCGCTAAAAAAGTTCAGCTAAACACTTGCGCTATGTTGTATGTTGTAGTATGCTACACGCTACAACATACAACACCGGCCGAAAGGAGGCCCGATCATGGCAATCACGAAAGAGCAGATATTTGCGGTCGCCGACGAGCTGGACGCCGCCGGCCAGAACCCGACCCTGGCGAGCGTGCGCAAGCAGCTCGGCGGCGGGAGCTTCACGACCATTTCCGAGGCGATGAACGAATGGCGGGCACGCAAGGCCAGCCAGGCGGCCCCGATCCGCGAGCCGGCACCGGCGGCGATCACCGAGAAGCTGGCCGAGCTGGGCGGCGACTTGTGGGCCGTGGCCTTGGAAATGGCGAACAACCGGCTGGCCGCCGAGCGCGAGGCGCTGGAGGCCGTCCGGCAGGAAATGGAGGCAGCGCGCCAGGAGGCCGCAGAGCTGGCCGACCAGCTCACCGGCGAGCTGGACGAGGCCAAGGGCCGTATCGAGGCCCTGGAGGCCGCAGAGACCGACGCCAAGGGGGAAGCTGGGGCGCTACGCGAGAAGCTGGCAGCGGCCAGCGAGCGGGCGGCCACGGCCGAGGCCAGAGCCGGCGAGCTGCGCACGGAACTGGATCACGCCCACCAGGAGGCCCGCCAAGCCCGAGCGGAGCGCGACAAAGCCCAGGAGAAGGCCGCCGCGAGCGCCGACCAGGCGGAGGCCCTGCGGGCCGACCTGGCGGCCGCGAACAGCCGGGCAACGGAGATCGAGCGCCGGGCCGGCGAGCTGCGCGCCGACCTGGAGCGAGCCAACCAGGCCACCGACCAGGCGCGGGCGGCGCTGGCCGAGCAGCAGAAGGCCACCGAGGCGGCGGCCGGGCAGCTTGACCAGGTGCGGGGCGAGCTGGCAAAGGTGCAGGCCAAGGCCGAAGCCGAGCGCGAGGCGCACCAGGAGCAGCGCAAGGCAGCAGCGGCCGAAGCGCACCGCCAGGCCGAACGCTTGACGGCCACCCAGGCCGAGCGCGATGCCGCGCGCAAGGAGGCCAGCCAGGCCCGCGAGGACGCCGCGACCCTGCGCGGCCGGCTCGAAGCCCTGGAAACCGTCATGGCCCAGGAGAAGGGCAAGACGGGCGGCGCGAAAAAGACCTGATATTTCGGTCGGTTTTCAATAAAATCGAGGGTGTAACCTGGAACTACACATCCGGCCACGAGAGGAAAGCCGGCCTCGCGCATGCCGAGGTCGGCTTTTTTCTTGCTGGACTGGCAAGGAGGCCCATCTATTCCACATTTTGAAATGACCACACCGACGATAAGGAGCGCCCGATGAAACAGCGCCTCTTGGTCATGAACGGCCAACGCATCGTTCAGACCGAGCAAGAAGGGGCATGGGCCAACCAGAAGGTTGACAAGGCTGGCGCATTGAAGCCCGGCATCTACAACCTGTACATGGCCCAGCAGGCCGACAAGAAGCAGACCCATGACGGCGTGATCGTTCACGCCGACAACAACCAGGTGTACCAGCAGGTAGGCAAGAACTTTGTCATGCACGCCCGGTCAGATTTCGATAAAGTACCTGAAATCGGGAGCGCAAAGAGCATCAGCTACAGCGCGCAAGGCAAAGCAACCGTTGCCGCCGAGGCCCCGAAACTCACGCGAGGCCGGTCCCGATAGCTTTTAGCGGCTAAAAGGAGGGCCACGCCTTGAGACGACTCACACCCACCGCCGGCCGGGCAGACGCCCGCCGCATCCAGCCGGCATCCGCCGGCTTCGCAACAAGCACGACCAGCAGAACCGACGCCGCCGGCGACGGCCTGCTGGCCGCTGCCGAAGCCACAGAGGCCGAGCAGCAAGCGGCCCTGGAGGCCGCCCCGCTCGACCAGACCTACCAGGAAGCCCTTGCCCTGTACGTTCAGGCCAAGCACGACCAGGTGGAGCGCATCGAGGATCGGCTTGAAAACCTGATCGACCGTCAGCAGGCGCGCTTGCAGCAGACCCAGGCCAACCAGCCGGGCCTACTGTCCCGGCCTGGCGCGAAACGCGCTTGGCAGAACCAGCAGATGCAGCAGCAGGCGCGCTTGCAGTCCCTGCACGTGCGCCTGGAAGCCGTCCGCGAGATCAAGGAAGGCATGGGCCTGCACTCACCGAAGGTCGAAGAGCTGGCGACCCGCAAGATGCGCGCCGAGAAACCCGAGCTGGCGGCCGATTGGGATGCCATGCGCGAGGCGGCACGCCGGCACCAGGCGCTGCAACGCCGCGAAGAGCAGGAGCGAAAGCAGGCGCAGGCCCTGGAGCGACCAGGCCGGTCGCAGAGCTTGGGCCTCACGCGGCCCGTCTAAAACGAAAGCCCGGCACTGCCGGGCTTTTTCCTCGAGCCTCGCCGTTTCCGGCGATGCAGGCCCGCCGCTGGCGGCATCCTGCAGCACCGTCATTCCCGACGATGCAAGGGGCTGGCCAGCCTCGCCAGTTCCGGCGATGCCGCCGGCGCGGTCGACCATCGCCATTTCTGACGATGAGATCCCGCATCGCCATCTACAGCGATGCCCACAACGCGAGGGCGGCCGCGAAAACCGCCATGCCGGCCGCCACGATGTTCATGTACGACACGCGCCGCGCTTCGCGGATCGGCGCGGCGAGCTGCGCGGCGGCCGCTTCCAGCTCGCGCCGCACCGCCTCGGCGGCGGCCTTGCCGCCGTCCTGCATCCCCTTCGCCATCGCCTCTTTGGAGGCCGCCAGGGCCGCGTTGAGCGTCCTTTCGGCCTTCCCCTTGGCGTCATCCCCCCAACGGTGTGCGATGGCTTCCAGCTCTTCCTTGAAGCGATCCAGGATTTCTTGCTGCGCGGCCTGGCTGTCCTGCATCAGTCGGGTGTTGATCGTCTGGAGGATCAAGATCGGATCGTCGCGGCCAACGGCGATGCCGTGCTTGACCGCGATTTCCCGTATCAGCTCTTCGATCTTGTCATCGCTCGCCATCAGAGCACCGCCGCGTTGTCGAGCTGCTGGAAGAGTTGCGACTTCACGATCTTGAGCCGCTGCCGCGTCATGATCGTGAGCGCCGAGTCGGCCAGGGCCTCATCGAACGTCCGGCGCTCCTGGAGCATTTCCGAGAAGTCGCGGCCGTAGGTTTCTTCCTTGAGCGCCGGAATCTGGATGATGGCCGACACCCGCGCCTTGTTGTCGGTGTACGCCTTCATCTTCTCGAAGCCCTTGCCTTCGTGCTCGATTGGCCCCCAATACGGGTTCAGCCACACCACGAACACGCATTCGGCCGGGAATTGCCGGGCCAGCGTGCTAAAGCCGTTCAGGGTGTCCAGGAAGGCTTGCCCGCCGGTGACGACCGTATGCACCACCAGTTCGTGCCCCATGTCCTGGAGCAGCGCCGGAACCTGGTTGCCGATCAAGTAGCTGGACAGCGGCACGAACGAGCTGGCCCCGTTGTCGATGATGACGTCGCCCTTGGTCGAGGCGATTTGCTCCACCAGGGCATCGAAGTTCCGGGTGTTGATCTCGTCGCCGTCCATGATGTTCAGGCGCTGCACGTTCAGGGCCTTGTAACCCTCAAACGTGCTGTTGACCGGATCGGTGTCGATGCAAAGCGGCGTCTGCCCCTTGCTCGCTTTGTACTGCGCAATGGTGGCCGCGATCATCGACTTGCCGACGCCGCCCTTGCCCTGCAAGACCATGTGAATTTTCGCCATTACAGTAAATCCTCTTTATTCGGTTTCGGGTTGTAGTTGAAGCCGGCGATCCCTGCCGACTCGGGTTTCTTCGGCTCGGGTGCCTTCGGCTTCCTCGCCTTCGACCCCCCTTCCTGTTGCGCCGGCTTCTCCCCTTTGGCCTGGTTGGCCGCCGGGGGAGGCACCGGCGCGGGTGCTGCTGGTGCGGCCTTGATGTACCGCTGGACGTGCTTGCGGAACGTCTCGTAGCTGCACTTGACCCGGCCGATCTCGCGCATGTCCTCGTAGATCGTCGTCACTGCATAGCCAGCATCCATCGCGGCTTTCACGTCCACGCGCACGGCCAGGAATGCAACGGCCGTCGCGTCCTGTCGGCGCTTCTTGGCGGCCCGTTTCTCGATCCGCGCGGCCAGCTCTTGGGGGTAGCTGCTTTCTGCCATCGCCTCGCTTCCGTGGTTTGTAAATAGCCGTCATTTTCATGTATCGACCCGTGGAAAGTCTATGTAAAGCGCGTGGATAGCAGCTTGACACCGCTGCATCTAGCGCGCTTTCCGGGCATTGTACGCCTTCATTCGATATATCCGCCATCTTTTCGCGCTAAATGCAGACAGATGCGAAGGTTTCGGTATAGACTTTCCTTGGTGTTATCAACGCCGTAAGGCGGGCAGGATGTGCGAAGTTAGCTAACCGGCGGGCCGGTTATCTATCTTCGCTGTCCCTTATTCGCGCCTGCGGCACTCAACGGGCATCCTGCTCTGCGAGGCTGCCGGCTACCGCCGGCCAAGAAGCGAGAGACGAACGACATGGGCTACATCAATCCGCTGCTGGAGCTTCCAGCAGGCCGCGAACTCCAGGCGCTTCCGGTTGCCGACCGGCAGCGCCTTGCCCGCGTGCTGCGCGAGCTGCGCACGCAGGCCAACGACGAGGCGGAAAAGGCATGGGCACGCCGCAAGGGGCCGATGGCCGCCTACTGGCGAGCCGTGGCGACCTACGCGCGACACACGGCGCACGCGCTCAAGGGGTAGCGACATGGAAGCCGACGAACAGCCGACCGCGAAGCGGCGGCAGCACCTACGGGTGCCGGTGTTCCCCGACGAGAAGGAACAGATCGAGGCGAACGCCAAGAGGGCCGGGGTCAGCGTGGCGCGCTACCTGCGCGACGTGGGCCAGGGCTACCAGATCAGGGGCGTCATGGATTACGAGTACGTGCGCGAGCTGGTGCGGGTGAATGGCGACCTCGGCCGGCTGGGCGGTTTGCTCAAGCTATGGCTCACCGACGACCCGCGCACGGCCCGCTTCGGAGACGCCACGATCCTTGCCCTGCTGGGCCGGATCGAAGCCACCCAGGACGAAATGAGCCGACTCATGAAGTCCGTGGTGCAGCCGAGGGCCGAGCCTTGAGCTTTTTAGCGGCTAAAAAGCCAGGGGCTGGCCGATGATCGCCAAGCACGTACCCATGCGCTCGCTGGGCAAGTCCGACTTCGCCGGCCTGGTGAACTACGTCACCGACGCGCAGAGCAAGGATCACCGGCTGGGCCAGGTGCAGATCACGAACTGCGATGCCGTGTCCGTGCAGGACGCCATCACCGAGGTTCTGGCGACCCAGCACACGAACACGCGGGCCAAGGGCGACAAGACCTATCACCTGATCGTCAGCTTCCGGGCCGGCGAGCAGCCCAGCGCCGACACCCTGCGGGCGATTGAGGAACGTATCTGCGCCGGGCTGGGTTACGGCGAACACCAGCGCGTCAGTGCCGTTCACAACGACACCGACAACCTGCACATCCACATCGCCATCAACAAGATTCACCCGACCCGGAACACGATGCACGAGCCGTACTACTCGCATCGGGCGCTGGCCGAGCTTTGCACGGCCCTGGAGCGCGACTACGGGCTGGAGCGGGACAACCACGAACCACGCCAGCGCGGTGCCGAGGGCAGGGCGGCCGACATGGAGCAGCACGCGGGCGTGGAAAGCCTGGTCGGCTGGATCAAGCGGGAATGCCTGGACGAGATCAAGGGCGCGCAGTCCTGGCAGGAGCTGCACCAGGTCATGCGCGACAACGGCCTGGAACTGCGCGAGCGTGCGAACGGCCTGGTGATCGAGGCCGGCGACGGAACGATGGTCAAGGCGAGCACCCTAGCCCGCGACCTTTCCAAGCCGAAGCTGGAGGCGCGGCTTGGCCCGTTCGAGGCTTCGCCCGAACGGCAGACACGAACCAAAGCGAAGCGGCAGTACCAGAAAGACCCGATCCGCTTGCGCGTGAACACGGTCGAGCTGTACGCCCGGTACAAGGCCGAGCAGCAGACCTTGACCGCGACACGTGGGCAGGCGCTGGAGCAGGCCCGCCGGCGCAAGGATCGGCTGGTCGAGGCCGCGAAGCGTTCCGGCCGCCTGCGCCGCGCGACGATCAAGGTGATCGGCGAGAGCGGCCCGAACAAGAAGCTGCTGTATGCCCAGGCCAGCAAGGCCCTGCGCGACGAAATCCAGGCGATCAACAAGCAGTACCAGCAAGACCGCCAGGCCCTCTACGACAGCCACAGCCGCCGCACGTGGGCCGACTGGCTCAAGAAGGAAGCGACCCACGGCAACGCGGAGGCGTTGACCGCCCTGCGCGCCCGCGAGGCGGCGCAGGGCTTGAAAGGCAACACCATCCAGGGCCGGGGCGATCCGCGCCCCGGCCATGCCCCGGTGACGGACAACATCACCAAGAAGGGCACCATCATCTTCCGCGCCGGCCTGACGGCCGTTCGGGACGATGGCGACAAGCTGCAAGTCTCGCGCGAGGCCACGCGCGAGGGCTTGCAAGAAGCTCTACGGCTGGCGATGGAACGCTACGGCAGCCGCATCACCGTCAACGGCACCACGCAGTTTCAGGCGCAGATCATTCGCGCGGCCGTTGATTCCCAGCTACCCATCACGTTCGCCGATCCGGCCCTGGAGAGCCGGCGGCTTGCGCTATTGAAGAAGGAGAACACCCATGAGCGACCCGACCGAACCGAGCGAGCCGACCAGCGACCCGCAGAGCATCGAGGACGAGCTGGACGCGGCCCTGGCGGCCCTGGACAGCGCGCCGCTACCCACGACGACGCTGCCCGACCCATCGCCGTCGCCCGAGCAGGCTTCGGGCGACCAGGTGGCGGGCGAGCCGGCACCGCCGGCGTTCACGCCGGAGCCGTCCACCGGAAGCCCGACATTGGACGCATTGGACGAGTCCCGCCGCCCCAAAGCCAGCACCGTTTGCGAACACTGTCCCAACTCGGTGTGGTTCGCATCGCCGGCGGAAGTGAAGTGCTATTGCCGCGTGATGTTCCTCGTCACCTGGAGCAGCAAGGAACCCAACCAGATCACCAACTGCGACGGGATATTTCTCGGCCAGGATCAGGAGTAGCAGCGGCCCCGCCGGGCCTCGCGGCGGCGGATAAATACATCGCCGAACGCGAGTCGAAACGCTCGAAAGGTTTCGATATACCGAAGCACGCGCGATATACTGCCGGTGAAGGTGGCCTTGCTTTCGAGGGTGTCCGCAACATCGAGGGCCAGGCGCTGGCCCTGTTGAAACGAGGCGATGAGGTCATGGTGATGCCCATTGACCAGGCCACGGCCCGGCGCATGTCGCGCATCGCGGTCGGCGATGCCGTGACGATCACGCCAAAAGGCTCCATCAAAACGTCGAAAGGTAGGAGTAGATGAAAATAAAGATGAACAACGCCGTGGGGCCGCAGGTTCGCAGCGCGAAGCCGAAGCCCAGCAAGTTGCTGCCGATCCTCGGCGGGGTGTCCCTGGTCGGCGGCCTCCAGGCCGCGACACAGTTCTTCGCCTACACGTTCCAGTATCACGCGAGCCTCGGGGCCAACCTCGGGCACGTGTACGCGCCCTGGTCGATCCTGAACTGGTCGGCGAAGTGGTACAGCCAGTACCCCGACGAGATCATGCGGGCCGGCAGCATCGGCATGGTGACTGCCACCGTGGGCCTGCTGGGTGTGGCCGTGGCGAAAGTCGTCACGTCCAACAGCTCGAAGGCGAACGAATACCTGCACGGTTCGGCCCGCTGGGCCGAAAAGAAGGACATTCAGGCGGCCGGCCTGCTGCCGCGCGAGCGGAACGTCCTGGAGATCGTGACCGGCAAGGACGCACCCACCGCCACCGGCGTCTATGTCGGCGGCTGGCAGGACAAGGACGGCAATTTCTACTACCTGCGGCACAGCGGCCCCGAGCACGTGCTGACCTACGCGCCGACGCGAAGCGGCAAGGGCGTCGGCCTGGTGGTGCCGACGCTGCTTTCGTGGGGCGCAAGCAGCGTCATCACCGACTTGAAGGGCGAGTTGTGGGCGCTGACCGCCGGCTGGCGGCAGAAGCACGCGAAGAACAAGGTGCTGCGCTTCGAGCCGGCCAGCAGCTCGGGCGGCGTGTGCTGGAACCCGCTGGACGAAATCCGCGTCGGCACCGAGGCCGAAGTCGGCGACGTGCAGAACCTAGCAACTTTGATAGTTGACCCGGACGGCAAGGGCCTGGATTCCCACTGGCAAAAGACCGCCTTCGCGCTCCTGGTCGGCGTCATCCTGCACGCGCTCTACAAGGCCAGGAACGACGGCGGCACGGCCACGCTGCCATCGGTCGATGCCATGCTGGCCGACCCGAACCGGGACATTGGCGAGCTATGGATGGAAATGACCACCTACGGGCACGTGGACGGTCAGAACCACCACGCCATCGGATCGGCCGCCCGCGACATGATGGATCGGCCAGAGGAAGAAGCCGGATCGGTGCTGTCCACGGCCAAATCCTATTTGGCCCTGTACCGCGATCCAGTGGTGGCGCGCAGCGTGAGCCGGTCGGACTTCCGCATCAAAGACCTGATGCACTCCGACGACCCGGTGAGCCTGTACATCGTCACGCAGCCCAACGACAAGGCCCGCCTGCGGCCGCTGGTGCGCGTCATGGTGAACATGATCGTGCGCCTGCTGGCCGACAAGATGGACTTCGAGAACGGCCGGCCGGTGGCCCACTACAAGCACCGGCTGCTGATGATGCTGGACGAGTTCCCGAGCCTCGGGAAGCTCGAAATCATGCAAGAGTCGCTGGCCTTCGTCGCCGGCTACGGCATCAAGTGCTACCTGATTTGCCAGGACATTAACCAGCTCCGAAGCCGCGAGACGGGCTACGGCCACGACGAAAGCATCACGTCGAACTGCCACGTGCAGAACGCCTACCCGCCCAACCGCGTCGAGACAGCCGAACACCTGTCCCGACTGACCGGGCAGACCACCGTGGTGAAGGAGCAGATCACGACCAGCGGCCGCCGCACGGCGGCGATGCTGGGCCAGGTGTCGCGCACCTACCAGGAAGTGCAGCGCCCCTTGCTGACGCCCGATGAATGCCTGCGGATGCCGGGGCCGAAGAAGAACGACAAGGGCGAGATCGAGGAAGCCGGCGACATGGTGATCTACGTCGCGGGCTACCCCGCCATCTACGGCAAGCAGCCGCTGTACTTCAAAGACCCGGTGTTTCAGGCGCGGGCCTCGATCCCCGCGCCGAAGGCCACCGACCGGCTGCGCCAGGTTGTCGAGGCAGGGGAGGGCATCACGATATGAGCCGCATCCTGAAACGCATCACGAAAGGCGTAGCCGTCGCCGGCCTGGCCGCCCTGGTGCTGGCCGCCGGCAGCTATGCCGCCGGTGCCCGCATCAACACCACCAAGAGCATTCCGGTCGGCCTGTACTGGACGAGCAGCGCGCCGGTGGAGCGGGGCGCTTACGTGCTTTGGTGCCCGCCGAAGGTCGGCGTGTTCGATGACGCCAAGGAAAGGGGCTACATCGGGGCCGGGTTCTGCCCAGGCGACTACGGCTACATGATGAAGCGCGTTTTAGCCGCTAAAGACGATGCCGTATCGGTGGCCGATGACGGCGTGCGCGTCAATGGCGAGCTGCTGCCACATAGCAAGCCCATCCAGGCCGACAAGTCCGGTCGGCCCTTGCCGCGCTTCCAGGCCAGCACCTACACGCTGGGCAATGCCGAGCTGCTGCTTATGTCGGACGTGAGCGACACGTCTTTCGACGGCCGCTACTTCGGCCCGATCAATCGTTCTCAAGTTCAGACCGTGATCCGTCCGGTCATCACCTGGTAGGGGAGGAAACCACCATGCGACTGTTCATCGCGGAAAAACCATCCGTCGCAAAAGCCATCGCCGGCGAGCTGGGCATCACCGGCAAGGGCGACGGCTTCATCGAGTGCGGCGGCGACAAAGTGACCTGGTGCTTTGGGCACATGCTGGAGCAGGCCGACCCGGACGAGTACACGCCCGATGACGTGCCGACCGGCAAATCAGGCAAGAAGCTATGGCGCGTCGATGAGCTGCCCATCATCCCGCAGACGTGGGTTCTTCACCCGAAGGACGATGCCAAGAAGCAGCTCGCCGTGATCGGCAAGCTGCTGAAAGAAGCCAAGGAGATCGTCAACGCCGGCGACCCCGACCGTGAAGGCCAGTTGCTGGTCGATGAAGTGCTGGAGCACTTCAAGAGCAGCAAGCCGGCGCGCCGCTTTTGGGTGTCTGCCCAGGATTCGGTTTCCGTCAAGCGCGGC